>NZ_CATQJU010000002.1 GCF_958301595.1 Porphyromonas vaginalis
GTCAACCTCAGCACTAACCTTGCGAGTCATTTCTTTGATTTGGTCATTGGTAAAATACTGACCAGCCGTTTGAGCTTGAGTAAGCATTTGGCGCATAATCTCGGAAACCTGCTGTTGCTTGGAAAGATTGGTGTTTTCCATAATAGACGCAACGCGAGCAGTAGACTCCTTCTGTTGATAAGCAAGCATCTCATTTTGTGCATATACCTGGTCTTTCGTATTCTGGCGTGAAGTCGCCGACTGAATGCCAGCAATCTCTTTTTGAGTCTCATTTTGCATCTCGGCAATCTCTTTCTGATTGTCCAGTTGCATTTTAGTAAGCTCTTTTTGATTCTCAAATCCGGCGTCAACCATACCAGCAGAGGAAGCATCAGCACCAGCACGCTCCCAAGCATTAAGCTCAGGAAATGCAGCAGCAAGATAATCACGAGTATCCTTTCCTTTATCAGCGGCAGACTTGCCACCAAGTCCAACCAAATCAAGCAACTTATCAGAAACGGCAGAAGTGCCAGCCTGCAACGTACCTTCAAGAAGTCCTTTACCAGCTTTAGCCATAGCACCAGAAACAAAACTAGGGACGGCCTCATCAGGGTTAGGAACATTAGAGCCTTGAATGGCAGATTTAATACCAGCATCACCCATGCCTACAGTATTGTTATCGGTAGCAAGCACATCACCTTGAATGCCACCGGAGGCGGCTTTTTGACCGCCTCCAAACAATTTAGACATGGCGCCACCAGCAAGAGCAGAAGCAATACCGCCAGCAATAGCACCAAACATAAATCACCTCACTTAAGTGGCTGGAGACAAATAATCTCTTTAATAACCTGATTCAGCGAAACCAATCCGCGGCATTTAGTAGCGGTAAAGTTAGACCAAACCATGAAACCAACATAAACATTATTGCCCGGCGTACGGGGAAGGACGTCAATAGTCACACAGTCCTTGACGGTATAATAACCACCATCATGGCGACCATCCAAAGGATAAACATCATAGGCAGTCGGGAGGGTAGTCGGAACCGAAGAAGACTCAAAGCGAACCAAACAGGCAAAAAATTTAGGGTCGGCATCAAAAGCAATATCAGCACCAACAGAAACAACCTGATTAGCGGCGTTGACAGATGTATCCATCTGAATGCAATGAAGAAAACCACCATTACCAGCATTAACCGTCAAACTATCAAAATATAACGTTGACGATGTAGCTTTAGGTGTCTGTAAAACAGGTGCCGAAGAAGCTGGAGTAACAGAAGTGAGAACCAGCTTATCAGAAAAAAAGTTTGAATTATGGCGAGAAATAAAAGTCTGAAACATGATTAAACTCCTAAGCAGAAAACCTACCGCGCTTCGCTTGGTCAACCCCTCAGCGGCAAAAATTAAAATTTTTACCGCTTCGGCGTTATAACCTCACACTCAATCTTTTATCACGAAGTCATGATTGAATCGCGAGTGGTCGGCAGATTGCGATAAACGGTCACATTAAATTTAACCTGACTATTCCACTGCAACAACTGAACGGACTGGAAACACTGGTCATAATCATGGTGGCGAATAAGTACGCGTTCTTGCAAATCACCAGAAGGCGGTTCCTGAATGAATGGGAAGCCTTCAAGAAGGTGATAAGCAGGAGAAACATACGAAGGCGCATAACGATACCACTGACCCTCAGCAATCTTAAACTTCTTAGACGAATCACCAGAACGGAAAACATCCTTCATAGAAATTTCACGCGGCGGCAAGTTGCCATACAAAACAGGGTCGCCAGCAATATCGGTATAAGTCAAAGCACCTTTAGCGTTAAGGTACTGAATCTCTTTAGTCGCAGTAGGCGGAAAACGAACAAGCGCAAGAGTAAACATAGTGCCATGCTCAGGAACAAAGAAACGCGGCACAGAATGTTTATAGGTCTGTTGAACACGACCAGAAAACTGGCCTAACGACGTTTGGTCAGTTCCATCAACATCATAGCCAGATGCCCAGAGATTAGAGCGCATGACAAGTAAAGGACGGTTGTCAGCGTCATAAGAGGTTTTACCTCCAAATGAAGAAATAACATCATGGTAACGCTGCATGAAGTAATCACGTTCTTGGTCAGTATGCAAATTAGCATAAGCAGCTTGCAGACCCATAATGTCAATAGATGTGGTAGAAGTCGTCATTTGGCGAGAAAGCTCAGTCTCAGGAGGAAGCGGAGCAGTCCAAATGTTTTTGAGATGGCAGCAACGGAAACCATAACGAGCATCATCTTGATTAAGCTCATTAGGGTTAGCCTCGGTACGGTCAGGCATCCACGGCGCTTTAAAATAGTTGTTATAGATATTCAAATAACCCTGAAACAAATGCTTAGGGATTTTATTGGTATCAGGGTTAATCGTGCCAAGAAAAGCGGCATGGTCAATATAACCAGTAGTGTTAACAGTCGGGAGAGGAGTGGCATTAACACCATCCTTCATGAACTTAATCCACTGTTCACCATAAACGTGACGATGAGGGACATAAAAAGTAAAAATGTCTACAGTAGAGTCAATAGCAAGGCCACGACGCAATGGAGAAAGACGGAGAGCGCCAACGGCGTCCATCTCGAAGGAGTCGCCAGCGATAACCGGAGTAGTTGAAATGGTAATAAGACGACCAATCTGACCAGCAAGGAAGCCAAGATGGGAAAGGTCATGCGGCATACGCTCGGCGCCAGTTTGAATATTAGACATAATTTATCCTCAAGTAAGGGGCCGAAGCCCCTGCAATTAAAATTGTTGACCACCTACATACCAAAGACGAGCGCCTTTACGCTTGCCTTTAGTACCTCGCAACGGCTGCGGACGACCAGGGCGAGCGCCAGAACGTTTTTTACCTTTAGACATTACATCACTCCTTCTGCACGTAATTTTTGACGCACGTTTTCTTCTGCGTCAGTAAGAACGTCAGTGTTTCCTGCGCGTACACGCAAGGTAAACGCGAACAATTCAGCGGCTTTAACCGGACGCTCGACGCCATTAATAATGTTTTCCGTAAATTCAGCGCCTTCCATGATGAGACAGGCCGTTTGAATGTTGACGGGATGAACATAATAAGCAATGACGGCAGCAATAAACTCAACAGGAGCAGGAAAGCGAGGGTATCCTACAAAGTCCAGCGTACCATAAACGCAAGCCTCAACGCAGCGACGAGCACGAGAGCGGTCAGTAGCAATCCAAACTTTGTTACTCGTCAGAAAATCGAAATCATCTTCGGTTAAATCCAAAACGGCAGAAGCCTGAATGAGCTTAATAGAGGCCAAAGCGGTCTGGAAACGTACGGATTGTTCAGTAACTTGACTCATGATTTCTTACCTATTAGTGGTTGAACAGCATCGGACTCAGATAGTAATCCACGCTCTTTTAAAATGTCAACAAGAGAATCTCTACCATGAACAAAATGTGACTCATATCTAAACCAGTCCTTGACGAACGTGCCAAGCATATTAAGCCACTTCTCCTCATCCAACGCGTCAGTTTTTGACAGAATCGTTAGTTGATGGCGAAAGGTCGCAAAGTAAGAGCTTCTCGAGCTGCGCAAGGATAGGTCGAATTTTCTCATTTTCCGCCAGCAGTCCACTTCGATTTAATTCGTAAACAAGCAGTAGTAATTCCTGCTTTATCAAGATAATTTTTCGACTCATCAGAAATATCCGAAAGTGTTAACTTCTGCGTCATGGAAGCGATAAAACTCTGCAGGTTGGATACGCCAATCATTTTTATCGAAGCGCGCATAAATTTGAGCAGATTTGTCGTCACAGGTTGCGCCGCCAAAACGTCGGCTACAGTAACTTTTCCCAGCCTCAATCTCATCTCTCTTTTTGCGTTCTGCTTCAATATCTGGTTGAACGGCGTCGCGTCGTAACCCAGCTTGGTAAGTTGGATTAAGCACTCCGTGGACAGATTTGTCATTGTGAGCATTTTCATCCCGAAGTTGCGGCTCATTCTGATTCTGAACAGCTTCTTGGGAAGTAGCGACAGCTTGGTTTTTAGTGAGTTGTTCCATTCTTTAGCTCCTAGACCTTTAGCAGCAAGGTCCATATCTGACTTTTTGTTAACGTATTTAGCCACATAGAAACCAACAGCCATATAACTGGTAGCTTTAAGCGGCTCACCTTTAGCATCAACAGGCCACAACCAACCAGAACGTGAAAAAGCGTCCTGCGTGTAGCGAACTGCGATGGGCATACTGTAACCATAAGGCCACGTATTTTGCAAGCTATTTAACTGGCGGCGATTGCGTACCCGACGACCAAAATTAGGGTCAACGCTACCTGTAGGAAGTGTCCGCATAAAGTGCACCGCATGGAAATGAAGACGGCCATTAGCTGTACCATACTCAGGCACACAAAAATACTGATAGCAGTCGGCGTGTGAATCATTAGCCTTGCGACCCTCGGCAGCAAGAACCATACGACCAATATCACGAAAATAGTCACGCAAAGCATTGGGATTATCATAAAACGCCTCTAATCGGTCGTCAGCCAACGTGAGAGTGTCAAAAACGATAAACCAACCATCAGCATGAGCCTGTCGCATTGCATTCATCAAACGCTGAATAGCAAAGCCTCTACGCGATTTCATAGTGGAGGCCTCCAGCAATCTTGAACACTCATCCTTAATACCTTTCTTTTTGGGGTAATTATACTCATCGCGAATATCCTTAAGAGGGCGTTCAGCAGCCAGCTTGCGGCAAAACTGCGTAACCGTCTTCTCGTTCTCTAAAAACCATTTTTCGTCCCCTTCGGGGCGGTGGTCTATAGTGTTATTAATATCAAGTTGGGGGAGCACATTGTAGCATTGTGCCAATTCATCCATTAACTTCTCAGTAACAGATACAAACTCATCACGAACGTCAGAAGCAGCCTTATGGCCGTCAACATACATATCACCATTATCGAACTCAACGCCCTGCATACGAAAAGACAGAATCTCTTCCAAGAGCTTGATGCGGTTATCCATCTGCTTATGGAAGCCAAGCATTGGGGATTGAGAAAGAGTAGAAATGCCACAAGCCTCAATAGCAGGTTTAAGAGCCTCGATACGCTCAAAGTCAAAATAATCAGCGTGACATTCAGAAGGGTAATAAGAACGAACCATAAAAAAGCCTCCAAGATTTGGAGGCATGAAAACATACAATTGGGAGGGTGTCAATCCTGACGGTTATTTCCTAGACAAATTAGAGCCAATACCATCAGCTTTACCGTCTTTCCAGAAATTGTTCCAAGTATCGGCAACAGCTTTATCAATACCATGAAAAATATCAACCACACCAGAAGCAGCATCAGTGACGACATTAGAAATATCCTTTGCAGTAGCGCCAATATGAGAAGAGCCATACCGCTGATTCTGCGTTTGCTGATGAACTAA